>NZ_JAXHBW010000002.1:0-5642 GCF_042466185.1 Alkalihalobacillus sp. R86527 | reverse complement strand
TTAGGTTAAGCCCTCGATCGATTAGTATTCGTCAGCTCCACGTGTCGCCACGCTTCCACCCCGAACCTATCAACCTCATCATCTCTGAGGGATCTTACCAGCTTGACGCTGTGGGAAATCTCATCTCGAGGGGGGCTTCATGCTTAGATGCTTTCAGCACTTATCCCTTCCACACGTAGCTACCCAGCTATGCTCCTGGCGGAACAACTGGTACACCAGCGGTGTGTCCATCCCGGTCCTCTCGTACTAAGGACAGCTCCTCTCAAATTTCCTGCGCCCGCGACGGATAGGGACCGAACTGTCTCACGACGTTCTGAACCCAGCTCGCGTACCGCTTTAATGGGCGAACAGCCCAACCCTTGGGACCTACTTCAGCCCCAGGATGCGATGAGCCGACATCGAGGTGCCAAACCTCCCCGTCGATGTGGACTCTTGGGGGAGATAAGCCTGTTATCCCCAGGGTAGCTTTTATCCGTTGAGCGATGGCCCTTCCATGCGGAACCACCGGATCACTAAGCCCGACTTTCGTCCCTGCTCGACTTGTAGGTCTCGCAGTCAAGCTCCCTTGTGCCTTTACACTCTGCGAATGATTTCCAACCATTCTGAGGGAACCTTTGGGCGCCTCCGTTACTCTTTAGGAGGCGACCGCCCCAGTCAAACTGCCCACCTGACACTGTCTCCGCACCGGATCACGGTGCTGGGTTAGAATGTCAGTACAGCCAGGGTAGTATCCCACCGACGCCTCCACCGAACCTAGCGGTCCGGCTTCTATGGCTCCTACCTATCCTGTACAAGCTGTACCAAAATCCAATATCAGGCTACAGTAAAGCTCCATGGGGTCTTTCCGTCCTGTCGCGGGTAACCTGCATCTTCACAGGTACTATAATTTCACCGGGTCTCTCGTTGAGACAGTATCCAAGTCGTTGCACCTTTCGTGCGGGTCGGAACTTACCCGACAAGGAATTTCGCTACCTTAGGACCGTTATAGTTACGGCCGCCGTTTACTGGGGCTTCGATTCAGAGCTTCTCCCGTAAGGGATAACCCCTCCTCTTAACCTTCCAGCACCGGGCAGGTGTCAGCCCCTATACATCGCCTTGCGGCTTGGCAGAGACCTGTGTTTTTGCTAAACAGTCGCTTGGATCTTTTCACTGCGGCTCCCCTGGGCTATTCACCCGAGGAAGCACCCCTTCTCCCGAAGTTACGGGGTCATTTTGCCGAGTTCCTTAACGAGAGTTCTCCCGATCGTCTTAGGATTCTCTCCTCGCCTACCTGTGTCGGTTTGCGGTACGGGCACCTCTTTCCTCACTAGAGGCTTTTCTTGGCAGTGTAGAATCAGGGACTTCGGTACTTAATTCCCTCGCCATCACGACTCAGCCTTCGCGGTGAACGGATTTGCCTATTCACCAGCCTAATCGCTTGGACGCGCATTTCCAGCAGCGCGCTCTCCCTATCTTTCTGCGTCCCCCCGTCGTTCAAACGGAAAGGAGGTGGTACAGGAATATCAACCTGTTATCCATCGCCTACGCCTTTCGGCCTCGGCTTAGGTCCCGACTAACCCTGAGCGGACGAGCCTTCCTCAGGAAACCTTGGGCTTTCGACGGACAAGATTCTCACTTGTCTTTCGCTACTCATACCGGCATTCTCACTTCTAAGCGCTCCACCAGTCCTTTCGGTCTGACTTCGCAGCCCTTAGAACGCTCTCCTACCATTGTCGTAAGACAATCCACAGCTTCGGTGATACGTTTAGCCCCGGTACATTTTCGGCGCAGCGTCACTCGACCAGTGAGCTATTACGCACTCTTTAAATGATGGCTGCTTCTAAGCCAACATCCTGGTTGTCTAAGCAACGCCACATCCTTTTCCACTTAACGTATACTTTGGGACCTTAGCTGGTGGTCTGGGCTGTTTCCCTCTCGACTACGGATCTTATCACTCGCAGTCTGACTCCCGCGGATAAATCGTTGGCATTCGGAGTTTGACTGGATTCGGTAATCCGGTAGGGACCCCTAGTCCAATCAGTGCTCTACCTCCAAGATTCTTGCCGCGAGGCTAGCCCTAAAGCTATTTCGGAGAGAACCAGCTATCTCCGGGTTCGATTGGCATTTCACCGCTACCCACACCTCATCCCCGCATTTTTCAACATGCGTGGGTTCGGGCCTCCATTCAGTGTTACCTGAACTTCACCCTGGACATGGGTAGATCACCCGGTTTCGGGTCTACGACCACGTACTATTTCGCCCTATTCAGACTCGCTTTCGCTGCGGCTCCGCCTTCTCGGCTTAACCTTGCACGGGATCGTAACTCGCCGGTTCATTCTACAAAAGGCACGCTGTCACCCATTAACGGGCTCCAACTAGTTGTAGGCACACGGTTTCAGGTTCTCTTTCACTCCCCTTCCGGGGTGCTTTTCACCTTTCCCTCACGGTACTGGTTCACTATCGGTCACTAGAGAGTATTTAGCCTTGGGAGATGGTCCTCCCGGATTCCGACGGGGTTTCACGTGTCCCGCCGTACTCAGGATCCGTCTCGGAGGGCAGCGGATTTTGACTACAGGATTGTTACCTTCTCTGATGGACCTTTCCAGGTCGCTTCGTCTATCCGTGCCTTTGTAACTCCAATGAGACGTCCTACAACCCCAGAGGGCAAGCCCTCTGGTTTGGGCTGATTCCGTTTCGCTCGCCGCTACTCAGGAAATCGCGATTGCTTTCTCTTCCTCCGGGTACTGAGATGTTTCAGTTCCCCGGGTATGCCTTCTATCTCCTATGTATTCAGAAATAGATACCATCCCATTACGGATGGTGGGTTCCCCCATTCGGAAATCTCCGGATCAAAGCGTACTTACTGCTCCCCGAAGCATATCGGTGTTCGTCCCGTCCTTCATCGGCTTCTAGTGCCAAGGCATCCACCGTGCGCCCTTAGTAGCTTAACCTTATGACTTCGTTATTAGCGTCGAACTTCTTCGTTGGCTTCATTCCTCCGGTGCTCACGTATATCAAATACGCTCCGCTCCTCCGGAATTTCGCCGCCTCGAATTTCTCGCTTCTAACTCGTCATTGATGTTGCACATCGTAAGATGTGACTAACTAAGAAATAACGCAAAAAATAATTCTTTATTGGATGTCGTTGTTTATGCTATCTAGTTTTCAAGGAACGTGGCTACTTCTTGAATCCGCTAATGCTTCATCAAATTAGCCTGTTTTGAAAGAATATAATCATTCTTTCAAAACTAAACGAAACGCTCATGCAAGTTTGGCAACCAATGTTGCCTCGTAATTCTCCATAGAAAGGAGGTGATCCAGCCGCACCTTCCGATACGGCTACCTTGTTACGACTTCACCCCAATCATTTGTCCCACCTTCGGCGGCTGGCTCCAAAAGGTTACCTCACCGACTTCGGGTGTTACAAACTCTCGTGGTGTGACGGGCGGTGTGTACAAGGCCCGGGAACGTATTCACCGCGGCATGCTGATCCGCGATTACTAGCAATTCCGGCTTCATGTAGGCGAGTTGCAGCCTACAATCCGAACTGAGAACGGCTTTATGGGATTCGCTTCACCTCGCGGTGTCGCAGCCCTTTGTACCGTCCATTGTAGCACGTGTGTAGCCCAGGTCATAAGGGGCATGATGATTTGACGTCGTCCCCACCTTCCTCCGGTTTGTCACCGGCAGTCACCTTAGAGTGCCCAACTGAATGCTGGCAACTAAGATCAAGGGTTGCGCTCGTTGCGGGACTTAACCCAACATCTCACGACACGAGCTGACGACAACCATGCACCACCTGTCACTCTGTCCCCCGAAGGGGAACGTCCTATCTCTAGGAGTGGCAGAGGATGTCAAGACCTGGTAAGGTTCTTCGCGTTGCTTCGAATTAAACCACATGCTCCACTGCTTGTGCGGGCCCCCGTCAATTCCTTTGAGTTTCAACCTTGCGGTCGTACTCCCCAGGCGGAGTGCTTAATGTGTTAACTTCAGCACTGAGGGTGGAACCCCCCAACACCTAGCACTCATCGTTTACGGCGTGGACTACCAGGGTATCTAATCCTGTTCGCTCCCCACGCTTTCGCGCCTCAGCGTCAGTTACAGACCAGAGAGCCGCCTTCGCCACTGGTGTTCCTCCACATATCTACGCATTTCACCGCTACACGTGGAATTCCACTCTCCTCTTCTGCACTCAAGTCCCCCAGTTTCCAATGGCCCTCCACGGTTGAGCCGTGGGCTTTCACATCAGACTTAAGAGACCGCCTGCGCGCGCTTTACGCCCAATAATTCCGGACAACGCTTGCCACCTACGTATTACCGCGGCTGCTGGCACGTAGTTAGCCGTGGCTTTCTGGTTAGGTACCGTCAAGGTACCGCCCTATTCGAACGGTACTTGTTCTTCCCTAACAACAGAGCTTTACGACCCGAAAGCCTTCGTCACTCACGCGGCGTTGCTCCGTCAGACTTTCGTCCATTGCGGAAGATTCCCTACTGCTGCCTCCCGTAGGAGTCTGGGCCGTGTCTCAGTCCCAGTGTGGCCGATCACCCTCTCAGGTCGGCTACGCATCGTTGCCTTGGTAAGCCATTACCTTACCAACTAGCTAATGCGCCGCGGGCCCATCCTACAGTGTTAGCTCGAAAGGCCAACTTTCAACGTTGCATCATGCGATGCTATGTATTACCCGGTATTAGCTCCGGTTTCCCGGAGTTATCCCAGTCTGTAGGGCAGGTTGCCCACGTGTTACTCACCCGTCCGCCGCTGAGAAATAGGAGCAAGCTCCTATTTCTCCGCTCGACTTGCATGTATTAGGCACGCCGCCAGCGTTCGTCCTGAGCCAGGATCAAACTCTCCGATAGAAAGTCTAATCTAGCTTTAAAACTTGTTGTTTCCGTAGAAACAATTTCTTGCATGGCGTTTCGTTCAGTTTTCAAAGATCGATTTGTTTCTTTCAATGTCGTTTTCAGCGACTTTATTAATGTAACACATTAACTCAATCGAAGTCAACAACTTTTTTAAGAAAGATGGTGGGCCTGAGTGGACTCGAACCACCGACCTCACGCTTATCAGGCGTGCGCTCTAACCAGCTGAGCTACAGGCCCATCTTTATGGAGCGGGTGATGGGGATCGAACCCACGACATCAGCTTGGAAGGCTGAGGTTTTACCACTAAACTACACCCGCATTTATAGATGGTCGGGAAGACAGGATTTGAACCTGCGACCCCTTGGTCCCAAACCAAGTGCTCTGCCAAGCTGAGCTACTTCCCGACTATGTTATTTAAAAAATGGCGCGCCCGAGAAGACTCGAACTCCTAACCTTCTGATCCGTAGTCAGACGCTCTATCCAATTGAGCTACGGGCGCATTATATGATTGGTGCGGTTGAGAGGACTCGAACCTCCACGGGGTCTCCCCCACTAGCCCCTCGAAGCTAGCGCGTCTGCCATTCCGCCACAACCGCGAATCGTTTTGTGAATCGTTTCGTGAATCATTGTTTGAATTGGTGCGGGTGAAGGGACTCGAACCCCCACGTCGTAAGACACTAGATCCTAAGTCTAGCGCGTCTGCCAATTCCGCCACACCCGCAAATAAATGGTGAGCCATGAAGGACTCGAACCTTCGACCCTCTGATTAAAAGTCAGATGCTCTGCCAACTGAGCTAATG